>NZ_JACJDM010000039.1:0-47821 GCF_014163545.1 Pseudoalteromonas sp. SR45-6 | reverse complement strand
CGCTTACCGCTTACCGCTTACCGCTTACCCATCATAACGTTATGATATAACAAATAAAAACAATGTAACTTTTAATTTTTATGTAACATAAAGTCACTTTTTAAGTAACAAAACCTACCTAATATTATGCTCTCATTACTACAGACATTCTTGACCAAATCGTATCAATGGAACTTAAAAATGAAAATTAATAAAATTGCGACTGCAATTGGTTTAACACTGGCGTTGTCAGCGGGTGCTAATGCAGGTGTGTTACCTGATAACCAAATGAAAAGTGATTGGTATAGCGCTGCACAGGCTAAATTAACCTCTAAAGAAACGATGGCTAATGCAACACCAGCCACTAAAGCAAAGAACGTAATTCTATTTGTTGGTGATGGCATGGGTATATCAACCCTCACCGCAGCACGTATCCTTGCAGGCCAAAAACAAGGCGCTTTAGGAGAAGAGGGCTTTTTGAGCTTTGAAGAATTTCCGTATTCGGCACAAATAAAAACGTATAACGTCGATGCGCAAACACCGGATTCAGCAGGCACCATGACGGCTATTATCTCAGGTGTTAAAACGGATGTTGGTGTTATTGGTGTTAACGAAGACATTGAACGTGGCAAATGTGCAACTGTAGCAGGTAATGAATTAATTACAGCTACAGAGCTTGCAGAAATTAAAGGCCTAGCCACAGGTATTATTTCTACTGCACGGATCACCCACGCAACGCCAGCTGCAACGTATGCAAAATCAGCTGATCGTAATTGGGAAGACATTTCCGACATGCCTGCAGATGCAGTCACTGCAGGTTGTGAAGATATTGCGTCGCAATTAGTTAATTTCGAAAAAAATCTTGAAGCGCGCTTTGCGGGTGTTGATGTTGATGGTCTAGAAGTGGTGATGGGTGGCGGCCGTCGTCATTTCTTACCAAAAGATGCTGCATTTAACTCTAATGATGCTATGAGTGCAGTCGAAGGTGATCGTACTGATGAACGTGATTTAACAGCGCAATGGCAGCAAATGTATAGCGATGGTAAATACATTACTGATCAGGCCGGCTTTGACGCAATAAATGGCGATACCAAACGCGTATTTGGATTATTTAATGAATCGCATATGCAATATGAAGCGGATCGCAGTAATGATATTGCAGGTGAGCCTTCATTAACGCAAATGACGACTAAAGCGATTGATATATTAAAGAATAATGAAAAAGGGTTTTTCCTAACGGTTGAATCGGGTCGTATCGATCACGCCCACCATGCCGGTAATGCTTACAACGCATTAAATGACACAATTGAATTTGCCAATGCGGTAAAAGCAGCAGTAGAAAATACCGATCCGAATGAAACACTTATTTTAGTCACTGCGGATCACAGCCATGTATTTACCATTGCTGGCTATCCAAAACGCGGTAACCCAATTTTGGGTCAAGTTGTAGCAGTAGGTCGCGATACTCCAACCCTTGCAGCTGACGGTATGCCTTATACCACAGTCGGTTACGCAAATGGCTTGGGCTTTAGAGATTTAGGTGATGAAACAGATGCAGACGCTTCATATTTAGCCGCAGCCGTTGCTGGGCGTGTTGAATTAAGTGGTGTTGATACCTTAACACCGGGCTTTCATCAAGAAGCAGCAGTCCCACTTAGCTCGGAAACTCATGCAGGTGAGGATATTTCATTGCATGCTAAGGGCCCTGGGGCACAGTTGGCACAAGGCGTTGTGGAGCAAAATGTTATTTTCCACATTATCAGTCAAGCGCTCGAACTAATAGAAGAATAATGGTGATTACAATGAAAAAACTTAACTTAATATCTCTTGCTGTGGTTGTTGCGTTAGCGGGTTGCTCTGATGATGACGATAAAATTGAGTCAATGACGGTTAAAAATACGCTTGCAGTTGGCTCTGAGCAATGTATCAATGGTGGCATTGAGACCCTAACAGGTGACGACAGCAATCAAAATGGTGAGCTGGATGCAGATGAAGTAACTACAACCACTGTAGTGTGTAACGATGCTGAAACTTCATTGAATCCACAACAGTTAGCGCCGCTTACTACCAATACTTGGTATAAAGAAGCACACACTAAATTAGCTAGTAGCCAAGATAATATTGCTAATATTGTTAAAGAGTCTGGCAAAGCGAAAAACGTCATTTTGTTTGTTGGCGACGGTATGGGGATTTCAACAGTAACAGCTGCGCGTATTTTAGCGGGTCAGTTACAGGGCAAAATGGGTGAAGAACATCAGTTAAGCTTTGAAACACTACCGTTTTCAGGGTTTGCTAAAACTTATAATGTTGATGCACAAACACCTGATTCTGCCGGTACGATGACAGCAATGGCATCAGGCGTAAAAACTGATGTCGGTGTTATTGGTATTGATGAAGCAGTGGTTAATGGTAATTGTTTGTCAGGTAAAGGCCATGAATTAGTAACGTCATTAGAGCTTGCGGAAATTGCAGGTAAATCAACGGGACTTATTTCAACGGCACGTATTACCCATGCCACACCAGCTGCAACGTATGCAAAAGCGGCAAACCGCAATTGGGAAGATGTTTCAGATATGCCTGAGTCGGAAGCGGCTAATTGTGAAGATATTGCATCGCAACTGGTTAACTTTGAAAAGAACTTAGAAGCGCGTTTTGCTGGGATCGATGTTGATGGTCTTGAAGTGGTAATGGGTGGCGGTCGTCGTCATTTCTTACCAAAAGACGCAGCATATAATTCAGCTGATGCAGTAAGCTCGGTAGAAGGCGATCGTACTGATGGCCGTGATTTAACTGCTGAATGGCAAGCTCAGTATCCAAATGGTCAATACGTAATGGATCAAGCAGGTTTTAATGCGATTGATGTGACTAACACTAAACAAATTTTTGGCTTGTTTAATGAATCTCACATGCAATACGAAGCTGACCGTGGCAATGATATTGCAGGTGAACCATCGTTATCAGAGATGACAGCAAAAGCACTGGATGTATTGGATAACAACGAGAAAGGCTTTTTCTTGACGGTTGAAGCTGGACGAATTGACCATGCTCACCATGCGGGCAATGCCTATAACGCTTTAAGTGATACCATTGAGTTATCAAAAGCGGTGCAAGTGGCGCTTGATAAAACCAGCATTGAAGATACGCTGATTATTGTTACTGCCGATCACAGCCATGTATTTACTATCGCAGGCTACCCAAAACGCGGTAATCCAATTTTAGGTAAAGTGGTTGCCGTGGGTGAAACCGAGCCAACACTTGCTGCCGATAATATGCCATACACCACCGTAGGTTATGCTAATGGTGGCGGCTTTAGAGATTTAGGTCAGGAAACGGATGCTGAAGTAGGTTACGACTTTGCCCCAGTAACCGGCCGTGTTGATTTAACCGATGTGGATACGCAAAGTCCAGGTTTCCACCAAGAAGCACTTGTGCCGCTGTCATCTGAAACTCATGCTGGTGAAGATGTTGGTGTTTATGCAATTGGCCCTGGTGCGCATTTAGTAACAGGTACTAACGAGCAGAGCTTTATTTTTCACGTGATGGATTATGCAGCTGACTTAGTAAAACAAGCGGATGCTAAAGTTACAAATTAAGTAATTGTCATGTAATACGCTTTACTAAAGAGCAACTCAAAACTGAGTTGCTCTTTGTCATTAATCTGCAAAATAAACACATTACAGTGACCCACGGTATTAAATCGAAAAGAGAATCCAGTGAAAAAAATTATCCTATCTTTAGCGTTAATAAGTCCATTGGCCAGTGCCACGCAGTGCGCGTTGGACAGTCAATATGTGCAAGCAAGCTATCAGGTTAGTAAGCAAGTTGCGGGCAAAGCTGTGGCTGAATCTCAACAGTTTACATTATGGCGAACACCCCATCAGGTTGCAGAGCAAGGCCTTGAATTAGTTGAAGTGTGGCAACAGTTGAGTAATCAGCAAATTCGGCCAATTCGTTACTTTCAAACACCGCAGCGTGGTATTGAATATCAACCTTCAGAGGTGCAAGGTCAGCAAGATTGGAGTACTAAATATCAATTAGTTAGTGATGATTTTATTGCCAAGATGACTTTAACCGATGAGCAAGGTGATGGCTGCGAGAAAATACAGCATTATCAATTAGTGCAAGGTGATACTACGATTGAGCTTGCATGGTTGGTAAATCAAAAGCTGGTAAGCGCAATGAGTATTGGTAAACCGCAACTTACTCAAACATTAACGTTGGGCACTGTGGACTTTAAAAAAGCTCCGATACAGCAGCAATTTGCCCTGTGGGATGCTTATCAAACGACTGACTATGCGGATATCGGTGATAACGAAGGCGACCCATTTTTAGCCAAAATGATTAACTTAGGATTTATCGAGCATGGTGCGTCTGGCTTTTATGATGCTAATGGTAAAGCGCTTGGTGGTGGGCACAGCCACTAAAAAGGGCCGGTGAATGCTCTTTTAAAGTCTCGATTTGGGTGTTAAAAGGCCAAATTTCAGCTTTATAAATTAGCATGTGGCCAGTGCCCGCAAAAGTATCGATTCGTTTAACCGTAATAAGTGATATTACACTATCGCAGCTGTATTTAGGTCGGGTTCAAATCATTCGTTGTTTGTTTTGCTATAAAGATCACCTTACGATACAAATAAAATTGGCTAAAATGGCTTTCCTCTTTTAACTTTAGTAGATGTACTATTTAAGGAGATTGAATCGTGAGTGACACACAAAGTAATCACCCCCACGGGGTTTTCTGTTGGTCAGAGTTATGTACATCTAACTGGAAAAGCGGCAAAGCTTTTTACACTGAGTTATTTGCTTGGGGGGCTGATGATCAACCCATTGGTGATGGTCTTTATTACACTATGTTACAAAAGCAAGGTGATGATATTGCTGCCATGTATCAAATGCTGAACGAACAAAAAAACGCAGCGACATCAAGTCATTGGTTAGCCTATATTGCAGTAGATAATATTGATGAAGTAGCTGAAAAAGCCAAACAATTAGGTGCTGATATTATCGCCGGTCCTCATGATGTAATGGACGCGGGTCGCATGGTGTTGCTAAATGAGCCTGGTGGTGCATTATTTGCCTTATGGCAAGGTAATCAACATAAAGGTTGCAAACGTTTAGGTGAACTTAATACTCCCTATTGGCATGAACTGGCAACCCGCAACAGTGCTGCAAGCCGTGAGTTTTATTGCCAGTTATTGGGTTGGCAGAGCGTTGAAAAACCTATGCAAGGAATGAGCTACACATTATTCACTGTTGCTGACCAACCCGTTGCAGGGATGATTGAGATGACCGATGAATGGCCTGCAGAAATTCCTGCTCACTGGATGATTTATTTTGCTGTCGATGATTGTGATAACTATGTCGCAACGGCTCAGCAACTTGGCGGTGAAGTGTGTGTGGCACCAACCGATATTCCCGAGGTGGGCCGCTTTAGTGTGATCACCGATCCACAAGGCGCAGTGTTTTCAATTATGACCTCCGCTATGAATGATGTGAAATGTAACTAGTTATGCTTAATTTAATTAACTAAAAAAGCACTTAGGTGCTTTTTTTATTTTTGTTTGCCCCAAGCTCTCAGTTATAGAGTGTATATAGAATGGGAGTAAAAGTATGACAAAGCATGTGGTAATTACAGGCGCAAATCGTGGCATCGGTCTTAATTTATGTCAGCAATATTTAGCAAAGGGATATCAGGTAACTGCAGTGGTACGAAGCCCTAGTGCCGAACTTAAAGCGTTAGATGTAACTGTGATAAGTAATATTGATGTTGCCAATGCAGCAGATATCGAAACACTTGAAAACCAGTTACATGGGCATAAGATAGATCTGCTTATTAACAATGCCGGTATTTTCCATAATGAAAGTATGGCAGAGATGGATTTTGATACCATTAATCAACAGATAGCCATCAATGCTGTAGCACCAATTCGAGTTACCCATGCGTTAATACACTGCTTAGGTATTGACGCTAAAGTTGCCATGATCAGCAGTCGCTTAGGGTCGATTGCTGATAATGACTCAGGTGGTTATATTGGTTATCGTATGTCAAAGGCTGCACTTAACGCGGCATCAGTCAGTTTAGCTCATGAGCTAAAAAGCAAAAAAATTGCGGTTGGTTTATTTCATCCGGGCTTTGTGCAAACACAAATGGTTAATTATGCCGGAGACATTTCGCCTGAATTATCTGCAGAGCTTTTAGCACAACGTATTGATGAACTAAACCTAAGCAATAGTGGTGGTTTTTGGCATTCAAATGGTGAAACCCTACCTTGGTAAATAATATTTAATGTAGGTTATCTTTAATAGCTAAACAGGCTGTAAATCAGCAGTCAGTTTAGCTAAATTTAATTAATTTTTGCTATAATACTGTCATATTAACGATTTTAGTATTTGAGAGCAGCACATGGAATTAGAGCAAGATAGTAGTTTAACACTTCCGTTATTTCTTTTTGATGAGACCTTAAATGAGCGAGATTTATCGACCCCTGATCTCTCAATAAGCGTACTTTTAGATGACGACTTACTGACCCAGCTTTGTCAAAATCCAGCACCGGATAGCAGCATTGCTATTACTATTTCAGATTATATTGTAGAAGCCCATAACCCGGCGTTTGCAGACTTAGCAAGCAATGCACATCAAGCACAGCTAACTTTAACGCGTGGACCATTATTGAGCGCAGTACTCGATACCCAATCAGAGCAAACATTTGTGTCCCCACAAATGGATATGATGCCGACGTTTGACTTGGGCGATGAGGACGAATAATTCGATGAGAAAGTCTTTTTTGCTGAGTGCACTAATTGTTGTGCTCAGTGGCTGCGCTTATTTAGGTGCCGCTCATTACAATGAGCTATTCGGGCCAGAGCAAACACAGCAGCGTATGGTTGAACATAACTCAGGTAGCGGTGCTGAGTTTTTACAGCATGTACAACCTGTGCTCGAGAGTCGTTGTGTGGTTTGTCATGGCTGCTATGATGCACCATGCCAACTGAAACTTTCATCTCCAGAAGGAATTGACCGCGGCCTAAGTAAGGAACGTGTTTACAATGGTACTCGTTTATTAGCATCGACTCCCAGCCGCTTACTTTTTGATGCAACGAATACTAGCCAGTGGCGTGATAAAGACTTTACCCCAGTATTGAATGAACGAGCGCAAACAGAGCAAGCAAATCTTGCCGGTAGCGTGTTGTACAACAGTTTAGTGTTAAAAATGAGCTCACCGCTACCAAATGATGAGATCTTAGGTGATGAGTTTGATTTTTCTTTAGATCGCTCGCAAAGCTGCGCCACTATAGGAGAATTTGACAGCCTTGCCAACAGCCAACCTCATTCCGGGATGCCATATGGATTACCTGGTATTTCGCGTACTGAATTTAAGCACCTTGAAAAGTGGCTTAAAGAGGGCGGTAAAATGGCGCATATTAAACCGCCAAGCAAAGCTGCTTTAGCTCAAGCACAACGCTGGGAGAGCTTTTTAAATCAAGACGATTTAAAGTATCAATTAACAGCACGTTATGTGTTTGAACATTGGTATTTAGCACATATTTATTTTGTTCAAGATGATGAAAAAAGCTTTTTTAAATTGGTGCGTTCGAGTACCCCACCAGGGCAGGACATTGAGTTAATAAATACCCGCCGCCCTTACGATGACCCTAAAGTGGAGCGGGTGTATTATCGCTTAATGCATGATCGTTCGACTATTTTGGCAAAAACGCATTTACCACTGGCACTGAATGACAGTAAATTAGCGCGCTTGTACAGCCAGTTTATTGCGCCAGATTATCACGTTGACAGCATGCCAAGTTACTTGCCAGAAATAGCATCCAACCCATTTAAAGTGTTTGCCGCCATGCCGGTTAAATCTAAATATCAATTTATGTTAGATGAAGCTGAATTAATCATTATGGGCTTTATTAAAGGGCCTGTTTGTCGTGGTCAAATAGCGTTAAATGTTATTAATGATCATTTTTGGGTGGCATTTGCTGATCCAGCTAAAGCGGCAACGCCAGAAGTGGGTGAAATGCTGCTACAACATGAAGATGCCTTGGCATTGCCAGCGGCTGAAGAAAGCAACGCTTTACCTATTTCTAGCTGGGTCAAATATGCCAAACGTCAGAATACTTACCTTAAAGCCAAGGCAACGTTGGCAAATAGCATGTTCAAAAATGGTGAAAATCTAACCACCGACCTATTATGGCGTGGTGACGAGGTGAATGATAATGCTGCTCTGACTATTTTCCGCCATTTTGATAGTGCGACTGTGGTTAAAGGTTTTATTGGCCAAGAGCCAAAAACCATGTGGGTATTAGATTACGCACTGTTTGAGCGGATACATTATTTATTAGTTGCCGGGTTTGATGTCTACGGTAATGTTGGCCATCAGTTGATCACTCGTTTATACATGGATTTTTTGCGTCTAGAAGGCGAGCAAAACTTTTTAGCACTGTTACCTAAGCCTCAGCGTAAAGAGTTAAAAGCAAACTGGTATCGTAAAGCACCACCGAGTTTAACTAATTTCTTTGAAAGTGGTGATGAGTTTAGTCAGCCAACAGGGATTGACTACAAAACACAGGATCAACAACACGAGTTATATGGCTTAATTAAACAAACGCTAAAACCGGTGTTAAGTCCGCGCTTTGATTACACACAAGTACCAGAGCCGTTACAGCAGTTAAATAATATGCCTGCAAAAGCAATTAATTTACTGCCGCAAATCTCGTTTATATTAGTGAAAGACGGTGCTGCAGAGCATCAAGCGTATACCATGATCCATCACAATGCCCATTATAATATTTCTAGTTTATTGAACGAGGAAGGGCAGCGCGCTTATGCAGAAGATACCGTCACCATTGTGCCTGGTTTCATTGGTGATTACCCTGAAACAATTTGGTATTTGAATAATCCACAACAACTTGCATCATTTGCCGAGCAACTACCATTGATGCAAATAGAAGCCGATTACAGAGCATTAAAGAGTCAGTTTGCAATTCGCCGAACACATCCGCAATTTTGGCAATACAGTGATATTTTGCACAAAGTTGCCAAACAATACGGTGGTGTTGAATACGGTTTGTTTGATTATAATCGTTTAGAAAATCGGTAATTATTAAACCAAAACTGATAAACCCCGCATTTAAGCGGGGTTTATTTTTTTAATAATATCATTGCGTAAAGTGTCACTTTATCCCCTTTGGTCTACACTTATTAAAAAATAATAGGGCCTATTATGATTCAAATTATTGCTAATATTCGGTCGCGCTATCGTTGGGCGTTATTAGCGATAGCGATTCTCTCGAGCGCGAGTGCTTTGCTTATTCAGTTTATGTTTTTTGTGCAAAAAGACGATGCTCATATTATCAATGTTGCAGGTAAGCAGCGGATGTTGTCACAAAAAATCGCTTGGCATAGTAATGCCATGGTTACTGAGATTGGTAGCAATATTAAATTACATCGTAATGTATTAGCTAAAGCGAGCGCAGAGTTTAGAGCAGGGCATGAATTTTTAGTGCAACAGCATTCTAATGGCGATTATTTATATTTAGACGACGAGTTGGTTGCTTATTATTTTTCGTCACCGATTAATCTTGCGCAAACGTCGCTAGCGTATTTGGCTAAAGTGCAGCAACTGTTAAATGATCCTAGTGTAAGCAAAGTAGAAAAGCGATTTACAGTTGCAGAGGTTGAACGCTTGCTCAAGGAGCTTGATGGTGCAGTCTCGCTATTTGAACAACAAGCAAAGTTCAAAACCCGAGTGCTGTCCAACCTAGAGCTGGCTTTTTGGCTATTAACTTTAGTGTTGCTATTCATTGAGCTGAAATTTATATTTCAGCCTATGGAGCTGCAAATTATCGCTGCGATTAATAAATACCAACAACAAAAGTTGCGAGCAGAGCAGATAAGCACTTATAAAGAGCGCTTTATCGCACGGGCAAGTCATGAATTTAGAACACCGCTACAAGGGCTGATAGACTCGATTGAGCAACTTCAGCTATCAGAATCTCAGCAAGCATTGCAAAAACAAGCAAAATATTGTGCCAGCAGGATTGTAAGTATGCTGGATGAGTTACATGAACTACAGCAGTTTAATACTGGGCAATGGCAGTTAAAATTTATCAAGCGTAATTTAATAACCACGCTTGAGTCGGCTATTACACCTTTTCAGTTTGCCTGTGATAACAAACAGTTAAAGTTTGAAGTAAAACTCAGTCCTGAGTTAGATCGCTATACAGAGTTTGATCATTTACGATTGCAGCAAATCATTACCGAGCTACTTAGTAATGCCATTAAATTTACTAGCACTGGGCAGGTTTCAATATCCGTTAGTTACCAAGATGGCCATATTAAAATAGTGGTCGCTGATAGCGGCGTTGGTTTTGCTCAATGCTATCCATATTTAAATCATCATAGTATAGAACAGAGCAATGACTTTCAGGGCTTACAAACCGGTTTGGCACGTGTGCAACATATTGTCAGTGCTATGCAAGGCGGCGTTGAGTTTAAAGATGTCATACCGCATGGTGCACAGATTAAGATCCGTTTGCCATTATCTAAAGCTGCACTACTAACGAATCAAGGCAACTTACCCGCACAACTGCATTGCTTAATTGTGGAAGACAATTTATTAAACGCAACAATTTTATCACGAATTTTAACCGAGCTTAATTACACCGTTGAAGTGGCTGAAAACGGTTTAATAGCAACACAAAAAATTGCTGAAAGTGAGTTTAATGTGATTTTTATGGATTTGAACATGCCGGTTATGGATGGCTTTCAAGCGATAGATATCATTCGCAAAGAATTAAATTCAACGGTTCCGATCATTGTGATCACCGCCAACACTGCGCCAAGTGATTTAGAGCGAACTTATGAACTTGGCTCTAATGTACATGTTTATAAACCATTTTCGGTTGCGGATATTAAAAAAGCCCTCATGAATGTATTTAACGAGGGCTGATAATTTTTAGTGGCTGATTTTAATATCGCCTACACCGACTTCAACGTTAATGCGGTATTGGCCGCCACCGTTATATTTACTAGTTGAGGTGACCAGCTTACGGCTATGTTTAGCATCATTTTTCATGCCTGCTATTTTGGTGTCGCCAACACCACTATCTAGGGTGATCGTTTGATAGTCAGCTAACGCGCTGCTGATCCGTACTGCGCCCACACCGACATCGATGCTGGCAGTATTAGCAAAATTATTTACTTCAATATCGCCAACACCTAGCTCTAAATCTATCGCCATGGTTGTTGGTATACTTACCAGCCAGCTTTGTTGCACATCGTCATTATCAATCGAGAGGCTCAGCTTATCGCTACTTTGTTGATGTTTTAAAGTGATATCTTCAAGTGCAACATCATCACTAAACCAATTATCATTTTTCGCTTTTAGCTCAATCGACACGGTTACTTGGTTGCCTTGATGGGTGCTAAGTTCTAGGCTGCCAACGGGCACGTTGATCGCCAATGCCTGCTTGGCAGTGACATCAAAGATCTGTTCAATTTTTTGCTCAGCATGAGCAGCTAAACTACTGGTTAATAAGATTACGGCTAAACTAGAGATACTAAGTGTATTCATTATTTTTACTCGTTGTTAATGGCTTTATAGATTAGACGTTAGCAGATTTAAAAAGGTTTAAACCGCGTGAATTTTATTCTATAGCCATGCTAATAAAAGTCATGTATTTTCAAACTAATTAATTTAAGAGCTAAAAAGGATCGCTGTGCAGTCAATTAAACTCAATAATGTGACGGCTAACCTTGGTACCAATGAACGCGAAAGTTTTCTCGTAAGTAAGCTAACTTGGCAGGTTGAGAGCGCTCAGCATTGGGTGCTACTTGGCGGTAACGGAGCAGGAAAATCAGCCATAACAGCAGTATTACTCGATCAAGCTAATATTGTCAGTGGTACACGACGTTGTGATTTTAAGCGTACAGAAATAGTCTCTTCAGATCTGCAAAAGCAATTGATTACCGCTGAGTTATTAGCTGATCAAGACGACATCACCGATGGTAAAACTAGCCCTAAATTGGTGTCAGAGCTGATTTATCAGCAATCAAGCCCATGTTTTGATCAACAGCTATGCCAGCAGTTAATTACAGGGTTTGCTTTTGAGACATTGCTTAAGCAACGTTTGCGCGCACTCTCAACCGGGGAAACACGTAAACTAATGTTAATTAAAGCACTGAGTAATCGGCCCGAACTGATTGTGCTTGATGAACCGTTTGACGGTTTGGATGTACAAAGCGTTGAGCTATTACGTAGCGTATTAATCGAACTAAGTGCCAGCATTACCATGGTCTTTGTGGTTAATCGGTTAGATGAAATCCCCGTATTTATTACGCATTATGGTTATGTGAAAAATGGCGAATTACAACAGCAACTAGCAACTCCTGACCTTAAGCAGCGCGATGATTTATTTAAATTATTACACCTACAACAAACTGATTTAACGATTCCTAGCAAAGACGTGGCACACAGTGCCCCAGAGTTTAATGAGCCTGAGTTAGTAAGATTGCGAAATGCTATGGTCAGTTACAGTGGCAAGGTTATTTTTAGCCACTTAAATTGGACAATCAAAGCACGACAGCATTGGCAGCTCAGTGGTCAAAACGGCTCCGGCAAAACCTGCCTGCTTAACTTAATCACTGGCGATAATCCGCAGTGTTATAACAATGATATTAAAGTGTTTGGCTATCAACGCGGCAGTGGTGAGAGTATTTGGCAAATTAAGCAGCATATTGGCTATATTTCGAATGCTTTGCATATGGAATATCGGGTTAGTATTTCGGCGCTCAATACCATAGTGTCAGGCTTTTACGACAGCATTGGCTTGTATCAAAAGCCAACTCAAATTCAGCTTGATATCGCCATACAATGGTTAGCATTATTAGGTTTGAGTGAGTTAAAAAACACCCCATTTACACAACTGTCTTTTGGTGACCAACGCATGCTATTGATTGCCCGCGCTATGGTAAAACACCCTACATTACTGATTTTAGACGAGCCATGTTTGGGGCTTGATGAAGCCAATCGGCAGCGTGTTTTACTGTTAATCGAAAAAATATGCGCTGCCGGCAGTAGCACAGTGATTTATGTCAATCATCATGCGAAAGATAAAATTACCGGGATAGAGCACTATTTAGATATGGCAGATTTTAGGTAAGGAAAAGGTTCTAGGTTTTAGAGGCCAGGCGCTAGGAAAAACCAGAGCAGCTCGGGGTTAAGTTTATCGCCGTAGGTTGTGGTTGAGTAAAACGAAACCCAACAGACACTCTTGCGAAGTAACGCCTTGATATTAAGCACCAGATAAATGCTTAATTCTGCATCAAGAGGTGGTTTGGGTATATGGATAGCAAACAGTTACATAATTTGTTATTAATGAGTAATGTAAATAAGAGAACGCGCCTTTTGTATAAAAGAGGAACGTGCTCTTTGATTAAATTTTTATATGACAAGGATAGCTCAATGGAAGTAGCAGCTCAGGTTACATTTATCAAAATTGATAGACCATCTCATGCATTCATGCATTCATGCATTCAGGTATTTTGGTGATAATTGCTGGCCAAGAATATAATATTCACCTGATTTAGATGCTAGTAGTAGAATAATTTTGTGGAAGAACGTCACAAAACTGCTTGTTGTAAGTGTTATGTGTTACTACAAACTAAGGAGTATGAATGAGCTTCAAATCTTGGTTAAGCTATTCTGACTTTTCTAAAAAAGCGTGCTCTAAGTTGCACTACACTTTAGATCATGAGTCGAGTGAATTTCTAAATTCAATTAATGACACTTGTAATGACAGGATTAAAACCTTGAAATCTGGTTCTGTGGTATGGCGTGCACAAACTGGATGCGATAAGGAAAAGGCTACTGATAGTGCAGAACAAGAGTTCCATGTTGATAAGCGTATTCCTTATTCATTCAAGCGAATGAAACCCTTGAGCAATAGCCCCTCAGAGGGGAGAGCGAACTTAAAAGGGAACCCTTGTTTATATGTAGCAGCAGATGCAGAAACTGCGGTACACGAAGTGAGGCCTTGGCCTGGATTACCCGTAACAATCGCTAAATTGCATTTGACAAAGGATATGAAGTTGATAGATTTTTCGGAGACTGCTGAGGCCGAGCAGTACCCATATTTTTACATCGACGAACCTTCTATTGAGCAGAAAATTGACGCTGTGTGGGCTGCGATGGATATTGCTTTTTCTTGGCCTGTAACGGAATCTAATTCCAAATCAGAATATGCGCCGACGCAAATAATATCAGAGTTTATTAAATCGAAAGGGTATGACGGGATTATTTATAAAAGCTCTTTAACTAAAGGGCATAATTATGTCCTTTTTAATTTAAATGATGCGGCAGTTGTTCAGTGTGACTTGTTTGTCGTATCTAAGGTTAAATATGACTTCGAGAGGTTGGATGAAAGCTCATCTTTGACAGCGGAGCGTGGCAACACATAACACATATGAGCCTTAACTCTGGCAATAGTGTTCTTTTTGACTGTTTTTATATAATGATGGTCAATTCTAAATCAATAAACAAATTCGTTTACTTCCTCTAAAGTGCAGGCCTCTTAACCTTATTGTGAATAATTCACTAATTTTTTTGCACAAAGAGTAATGAATGAGCAGTAAATGAGGGGGGAGCAAAATAGCTACTCGGTTATGGTTGAACCATCAATAACAATAAATTAAAAACGAGTGATTCTACAGCTCGCCTCCATTAAAAATGGGGGAATTACCGTTTGTCTGTTAAAAACACCGATCTATAGGGAAATTATTTTTGTATAATAGCGCCTCTAAAATAAGCCATATCAGTCTTCGGGATATTATATAAAATATAGACCCCCAGTTCCTTAGCGCACAGTGAATATGTTATATACAAAGGATAGAGTACGTAACCATGGCACGAAAAAGAAAAACACTTCCCAAGAATTTTGATGAGCTGATCAAAAAAGAAAATCTCTCGACTCTTATCACTATTTTTGACAAATGCGAGCTGGATGCTTACAGCGGCTACGGTAAGGTATCGGCACTAGGGTTTAGTCATTGTCCCGATGAGTTGTCAAAGTGGCTTGTTGATAGTGGCGCGGATTTGCATTATTTAAATACCTATGGCAATACGCCGCTACACCTTAGAGCAGGCGCTATACACTCGAACTTGGACGTTCTTATTCAAATGGGAGCGGACGTAAATTTTCAAAGTAAAGCGGGCAATACGCCACTGCATAGCGCAGTAACCTTTCATAACGTCCACAATGCGGCAGTATTGCTTGCGGCCGGTGCGGATATTAACGTTAAAAATGAATATGACTTAACACCATTAGAATACAGCTTGCAGCGCTGCGGCAATTTGGATATTCCCAGTATGGTTGATATGACAGAGCTATTCGTTCGTTATGGCGTAGAAATTACGCCTAAAATGCAAGAATTGGTGACCGCTATTGGCGATAAGTTCGAGTTTATGCGAGAAGACTTTAATAAAGATAGTGTAGATGAGTACAGTCACGCCTTAAATAATTTGTATCGCTTATATGGTGTAACGCCTGTGGCAACGCGTTTGCTTCACGACGGACAGTCAGCTATTGAGTTAGTTGGTGATACTTGGGAGCAAACATACGATAACCTTTGGGATTATTTAGTCCCGCCTAAAGGCGCAGCATTAACCGTACAAGGTGAAGTTATTCGTATCGCAGGGCGAGTGACTGATGAGCTGTATGGTAATGGTGGTGTTAATTGGGATCGCGCATACCGGCAAATGTGCAATGCTTATCTTAAGCATATTGCTTCACACAATTCATTGGAAGAAAAAGAAATTGCTGCATTAAGTAATCTAGTTTCCGATATGGAGCTGTTAATGGATGAGACCACTCAGCTGCAACAATATGCTGTTAAGTGGATTTCAAAAAACACTCATCCAATTAAATTAGAAACCCCCAGCTATAAACGTTAAAGTATTTATTACTGAGGCCATCTGCTATGTGCTTTTTATTTGCTCTATGCAAGGTATTTTAATTACTAGTGTCATCAGTTATTGATGAGACTCCATCTGTATTATTTAAATAGGAAAATTAAGTGAACGAAGAACAATTACTCGAAATTATTACTAATCCGATCCCCGATAACTATTTTCCAGTCCAGTTTCTTGAAGAATGCAAAGCGTTGAAAGAGTTAGACTATATTTCACCGGTTGTATTAAAAGAGGAAGTAGTATCTCGATGTAAAACGATTATTTCACCGCAATGGCATTCTTGGATTGAAGCCTATTTCCAGCTTGTTTCGAGCGGCAAGTTTCCGTTTTTATGGCCTTTTAGACAGGATATGATTGGTTTTAACTTCAGAGAAGAGTTGGATGACTTTGAACGTGACGATGAGTTATTTTCATTAGGCTCTGACCCAGTTGGTGATTGGTTTGTGATGACCAACAGTAGCGGATCACAAGTGTTTTTATCAGATCATCATATTTATGATTTATATGACGGTTGGAAAAACCCCAATCATCTAGTGGCTTGGGCGTTACGCTCTGCATTGGCTGATGAACATGGGTTGGCTGTTGCAGATATTATGAATGCTTGGGAACAACGAAATGATAAAGTTGAACTCGATGCTCTCAAGCGGATCATATCGGATCTTAACTAAACCGAACATGTCGTCGGTTGAATATGGGGGAAACGCTTTATTCTGACGTTACCCCATACATCTTTAACGTTATGGTTTTTAACTATTCTTATGTACAGCAGTAGCCAGTACGTTAGGCAAATAAACTCAAAAAAGAGTAAGTTAATGTCCAAATGGCAGTTATTTAAAAGCGGTATATGAGAAGAATTTAAGACCCCATTTCAATATGGAATATTTTTTCGTTTAATTAGAAAATTCAATCATTTGAGTGGCGCATAGGCGGCTTGTTAGCAAAGAGTTTAGTTGCAACTGATAATCTACACAGGGGCATGGTGCTGTAGCATAGCCAGTATCACATGAGGGGATTGTGAACATTTAAATGGCAAACGACAGGTAAATGTCAGTAATTCGAAAAATACGAATTTTCGGTCATTCACATTTTGAAATCAATTATGGTAATAGCGATCAAAGTAGAAAATCAGCAAACGATTGAATCAAAATAGCAACTCGGCTATGGTTGAGAAATAAATAAAAATAAAATTGCGTTATTCTACAAGTTCGTTAACTACTTGAAATAGGGTTATCCTGAATGAAAACTAATGTCGAAAATACAGAACAGCTGGCTACTGTAAATCAGAAAGTAGTTAAGGACGGGGAGGTTTTACCTTCAGTTCATTTAAAAGATGGGAGTCGGGTTCAGACAGGAACCGTGGCAACAATGTTATATAACATTAATCTTTATAATGCTGGCGAGCGAGAGCTAGTAGAGAAAGAGCTAGAACTTGCTGTGCCAACGCTTGTGAAAGTCGGCCTATTTGATCTTTTTCCCATTGAGGACTGGATTGCTGGCACTAATCCTGGCCGGCGTTTCGTCGGTGAATGTGCAAGAAACTATTTATCTCGATTAGGTAGCTAATAAGTGATTATTTGACACTGACTGCGTGACGTGGGCATGAAGATAATTACAATGAAAAATTTCGAACTGTTTATTAAAAGCTTCGCGTTAAGAGCCTATGAGCAATAAATTACGAAAATATAAAATGTCAGGATTTTTGCGGGCATCGGTATTACCAGACTACGACATCGATCCTAATGGGTATGCTGCATATAAAAATGCACAACTCATATTAGACTCATTCTGTGAGTTAAAAGATGAATCTGTATTTCTACCTTTTGGGGTATTTAGTCGAGTTTACAATTTTTTGGGCCAAGAACTAACGCTTGATCACGATTCGGATGCAGGCGATGTAACGTTTATCCCAAAAACTGATGTGCAATTAGAGGGCTTACTATCACTACTGATAACCGAACATGGCTACGAAGTCAGCCCTTAACAAGTTTAGGCTGTATATTTGAAATTTAAGTTTGCATGCCTGTTTGCTTTAATATTCAGCAGTAATGCGGTTTTGCATGCTGATGAATTAGATTTTTCTCAGTATAAAGGAAAAAGCTATGAAGTAGTTAAACGTGAGTTTTTAAACAGTGGTTGGCAGCTAGTGCCAAACCAAGAAGGTGAAACTTCCATCAGCGAACAATATCCTGAAGTGACATGTGGCTTAGGTAGTATGGCTATTTGTTCTGTTGGTTTCACAAGTAAGCAAAACTCGGTTGCTTTCATAGTCGTAAAATCGCAAAGTGAATTAATTATTTCTGGTGAATATTGAGTTAGCCACTAATACATATGAGCTCAGCTATGGTTGATACATCAATGGCAATAAATTTAAAACGAGCAATTTTACAGGCTTGTTATATTTAGGGAAAATTAGGGAGAGGTTATGGATACTCAAGCAATTAAAAAAGAAAGCGAAACTATTGTTTCAAGTTTTGATGGGGAAATTTGTGATTGGCTTCCTGTCTATGATATCTCACAGATGAGATCAGATAGTGAGATCATAAATAGAGCACTGATTATGAATGCAATGATCAATATTGCATTCAACGCCCCAATTGACTTCATAAAAAACTATATCGATGAAAACCAACTAGCTGAACACTTGTCAGACGTTGAGAAAACTATTCTTACACAATCCCAAGAAAACATAAGTGAGCAAGATAAAATCAATTTACATTGGTATCTTGAGTCACTCTGGGCGTTGATTTGGGTTATGAATAAATTCGATGACCTCAGTTTTCCATACCCAATACCGGACGATATGATCGACTACTGCCCGGATCTACAGCAAGAAGAAGGCCCAGAAAAGTTTACGAAAGATATTAAAATCCGCTCGTTTGAAGAAATATATAAAATGAGAGATGTATATTATCGAGCTATGTGGAGTTGTAGGCATTACCAACTTAATAATGACCCCCATGATAATTTTAATATGAGCATAATCATGGAGCGCCGTCGAGCGCTAAGCTGGTGTCTTGATAAACAATTAGATTGGGATGATGTCCCTCAAGACACATAAAAAATATAGCAGGGTGATCACCCGAGGTCAGCTAATTGGCGGGTGATGGCGCTATTGGAGATAAATATGAGATACATTGATGTCGAGTGGATACATGACCTTGAAGATGAGCCGTTTCGTCTCGTATCCGAAATTGGTGATGATAATTTTGAACTCCGCAAGCTTGAGTTTTGTCGTAATGGAAAGCTTGGATTTGCTTCGGGTGAAACCCACACCGAAAATACGATGCTCGGTATTGTTGAAGTGCCGCAACTAGAGGAGATAAACTCTGATGTTGAATTTCAGGGAATAAGTATCTCAAAACAAGAATTTGAGCAGCTATGGCAGAAATATGTACCATAGCTGCTTGAGGCATCAATAATATGCAAGAATATAAAGTGTCTCATAAACAGGGAAGCTCAAAGAAGCATATCGAGTTTTTTTCACCGCCAGAGTCTGCTGATTTTAGAGCTGCATGTGAATCTGCTTTTTCTAAGCATAGCTTCACTATCGAATTTGATGGAAATTATTTATGTGTAACACATTCAGATAAATCGTCACGGTTGTCAGATATAAGTATTTAGTCTGATGAGTGGGGAGTTATTTGGGGTGAGGCATCTCAATGGGGATCGGATGAAGAGAGCCATAGTGCAATAGAATTATTTGAAAAAATACTTGCATAAAGTGGTGAGTTTATTGCTAAATAAATGCCATAACAGCTTTTTAAGTAAGAGTTTTTTGCAAAAGCTTGTCAAAAATTATAGCCGCTTTTGCATTGATACCTATAACCGCTTGGCTATTACTAGCCAAGCAGGTGAGTTGTCTTTTCGTGAGTAATTACAGGCGAGTTACTGTAAAACCTTGGTTTTTAAACTGCTTTAATAAACCGTGTTGTTCTGGCAAATGCAGGGCGCCTACGGCGATAAATAGTTTTTCTTTACCAATGCGAGGTGTGAGCTCTTTTATCCAGTTATTGTTACGTTCAATCAGCATAACTTGTTCGCTGATCTCACCGTAGTTGCTGTCGTCAAAGCTTTCATTGTAGTACTTAGTTAAGGTGGCCATATCGCCATTTTTCCATGCATTAACTAAGGTTATAAAGTAGGTTTCAACATCGGCAAGCTGTTCAAACGTTTCTTCAATCATTTCGTTACTTAACAACGATAGATTATTAAACATCTCCATTTGATATTCGAGAGTTTCTAATTCGCCAACCGGTATATTGTTCGCTTTTGTATAGGCAAGCACTTGTTTATCAATGCCATATTGATCAGAAAAACCAATATTTTGAAATTCCATTTGCAGCATAGTAACCATTACGGCCCATGGGGCTAGGTTATTAAACATCGCTATATCAATTGATTTGTTGCTGAAGTATTGCTGAAGCTTTTTATAGTTTTGCTCAGATAATTCGCTTTGTAGAGTATTACCGTTTTTTAGCATCATAAATGGCATAGAGCGGCGCTGCATTTCCATCGGGCTGATTGCACTAACATCGACTTCAACAATTACTTGATCGCTGGCATCAAGCGCGTCGGTTACTTTTTTAGGTAGCCCTTTCATAGTGGCATCACCGACATGCACAGTGCCAAACAAATATGATTTAACGCCATTTTTTTCTATTTGCCACAACCCAGGTTCACTGTGGCTAGCAAAACTAATACACAGTAAAAGGGATAAAATAAAGTAACTGCTAATACGCTGAGTGAGGTTCATAATTGTCCTTATTGGTTGGGTATATATCCATATTAAACCAATACGCTTAATTGGGTAACGTTAAAATTAATGCTAAGCGAGAGTTTGGCTTGTTTTTTGCGCTGATGGTAAAGTTGTTGAGATTACATAAACTGTTAACTATCGCTAGCCCCAAGCCGTGGCGTTGGTTATTCGTTCGTGAGCTATCAAGCTGGTAAAGGGGATCAAAAATAGCCTCAAGTTGTTGTTCACTTAAAGGCTTAGCTAAAGCGTTGCATAGCGTGATTGTGGTGTGATATTTAGTTTGTTTGACCTGTAAGTTGATAGGTTGGGTGCTAAGCCCATAAAACAATGCGTTATCGAGCAAGTTAGATAAAATGGTATGCAGGCAAAATCGGTCAGCGGTGAGCATCAGCTCAGTTGCAACATCTAGCTGTAAGCGCTGCTCAATATCGGCATGTTTAAACTGCAGTTCATTGCTTAATTGCGTAATAAAGTCACTTAAATTAACGCTTTCTAAATTGAGCTCTACAGCGCTACTACCTGCGCGTTGTAATAGCAGTAAGTTATTGACGATGGTTTTCATACGCTGTGATATAGCCAAAATGTCGCTGGTATATGTGGCGCTAATACGCTCATCATCAGGGTAACGCAGTGCCACTTCCGACAAGCTGATCAGCTCAGAAATTGGTGTTTTTAATTCATGTGCGATGTCGCTGGTTAGGCGTTTTTCATTTTGATAGAGCTGTTGATTGGTGGTAATAAATTTATTCAGCTCATTACGAATAGGTTCAATTTCCTCTACTTGAAAGTCGCTTTTGATAGTTTGTGAGGCGCCAGTGATATCGAGTAATTTTATTTGTTCATTTAAGTTGTTCAGTGGAAAGAGGCCACGGTTAACGATTCGAGTGACTAAATAACGTACTCCAAAAACTGCGATAATGCAGGTCAGAATAAAAACCACATCAATGATCAGTAATACTTTATTTAATGATGAAATAGGAGCGGCGATAGTTAAAACCATGGTCTTAAAATGACCGCTGCCGCGCGCTGCTTCATTTTCTTGCTGGGCAATGAAGTGGCTGATCATAGCGCGACCCTCTTCACCGTTAGGCAGAGTGTAATCAATAATTTTAAATTCGTTAATGGGGATAGCTAAATTGGGTAAATCAATATTTTGATATAGTTGCAATGAATCTGATTTTTCAAACGTCAGTTGTTCGTGCCATAGCTGATAAAATTCGCTGGCATTGGCCTGCTCATATTCAGACATAAACTCGCCAGCAAAATCAAATTCTAGTTTGCCATTATGATCTTTTACTAAGGTTTTTAAATAATTAGATTTATTAGTTAAAGATTGATTAAATTGATTTTCAACCCAAGAATCAACACTCAAATCGACGGTTAAAAAAATAGTAACCAGAATAATCGATAGTACGGCACTAATATTATTGACTAGTTTACGCTTGATAGAGTGACGTTTAGTTTTTGGCAGCTCAGTTTTGAGAGGCGACATAACCAAATCCACGTTTATTTTTAATTGGTAGTTCGCCGCCGAGCAGCCGTACTTTTTTGCGGATCGCTGAAATATGCGCTTCTAGCGCATTTTTTGACAGCATATCAAATTGGCCGACCACGGCTTCGCTGATCATCTCAAGGCCTAATACCCGTTCTTTGGCACTAAATAAGCACTCAATGATTTTATATTCGTTGCGAGTAAGGTTTATAGGCTGCTGCTGATAATGCAGTGTTTTTAAGCTCAAATCTAACACGCATTCTCCTACACAGAGTGTGTTTTGCTGGTTTTGTAATTGGCCTCGCCGAGACAGCGCCAGTACTCTGGCATGTAGTTCTTCAAACGAAAACGGTTTCGTTAGATAATCATCAGCACCTTTCATTAAGCCGTTTATTTTGTCTTGTGCTTCAGAGCGAGCAGATAAAATTAATACCCGAGTTTGACTCGAGCTGCTACGCAGTGCCTTGAGAATACTCATGCCATCAACACTTGGTAGCATTAAGTCGAGAATGATTAAATCATAGTCGCCACACAGTGCCATGCTTAAACCGTGTGAACCATCACCGGTACCGTCCACGGTAAAACCGAGATTATTAAGGCCTACATCTAGGCTGCGTCTAAGCGGTTCAGAATCTTCGATTACGAGTATCTTCATGATCTTAACTCAATTAAATAACATGTTCGCTTTGCTACTTTAGCAAGGCTTATAGATTAATGATACCAACTCTTTTGATAGGCTAAATTACCTAAATTGGCATGTGCCAATGCTTTTTTCACCAATTGTGGGTCGTTGCTGGTGGGCACTAATTTATCTTGTGTGTATATATAAGTGGTTGCTGGTTTTTGTGGTTGTAAAATTACGACCTTATTACCTTGGCCACTATTACCGGTTATGTAGGCAAAGTTTTTATCGTATTGCATCATTGCGCGTTGTTTATTATCTGCGATTGGCTGCGTAAGATCGCGACCTATCATCGGATGTTCACCACTGGCTCCAATCAATGATAATAATGTCGTCGGAATATCAAGTTGGCTAGCCAACTGATGATCACGCTTGGCATTGATACCTTTACCAAAAATAACCGCAGGAATACGAAAGTGATCAATTGGTACTAAACTTGCCCCCGATACGCGCGAGTCATGATCAGCAATCACTATAAAGACGGTATCGTCCCAGTAACTTGATTGCTTTGCTTTTTCGATAAAGGTGCCTAGCGCATAATCGGCATATTTTGCTGCATTATTGCGAGTTTGTTTTTCATTATCGTAAAGTGCAATTTTATTATCAGGGAACTCATACGGGCTATGGTTAGAGCTGGAAAATACTAAGCTAAAAAATGGCTGCCCTTGCTGCTGCAACTTGGTGAGTTCTATATCTGCTTGGTTGTATAAGTCTTCATCCGATGCACCCCATGACCCATTAAAATCAATATTGGCAAAGTCATTACTATCTACAATGTGTTGAAAACCATTACCCAAAAAGAAGCTTTGCATATTATCAAAGTGGCTTTCACCACCGTAAATAAACTGGGTTTGGTAATCTTGTTTGCTTAAAAAGTCAGCAATGGTAAAAAAATCACGTTGCGATTTATCAAGCTTTACTACTGCGCGAGAAGGGGTGGGGGTAAATCCAGTAATAACCGCTTCTATACCGCGAACTGAGCGTGTGCCCGTGGCGTATAGATTATCAAACCCCCAACCTCGCTGATAAAGTTTATCTATATTAGGGGTTAAAGGTAAGCCGCCTAAAGTACCCACATAACGTGTTCCTAAACTTTCTTGCAAAATGATAACTAAGTTTTTGGGCTTCCCTTGATACGCCGCTTGATGAAAGGTTTTGGTTGGTGCGCTGGCATCGTTAAAAACAGCTTGCTCATTTTGCATACTCGCGCGTACTAAGGCTAATAATTCCTCTTCGGCCATGGTGCCATAAAAGTCTTGGCTTGATTTTTCATTACTGAGTTGTTTAATTGCAAAGGCTACGCTATACAACGAGTTAAGACTAAGATCATTAAGTAAATGATCAGTTGAGAATGCCACCATTGCAGGGTTTAACGGTCGATGACCTAGTGAGTTACGTGCACCTAGAACGGTTAAGCACAGTAAGCTAATCACCAATAAGGAGTGTTTTATGATTGGCAACTGACAGTGGCTACGCCATTGGCTGGTAAAAACTTTTGTAGCCAGTTTTACCCCAACGATCAAGAATAATAAAGTGGTGAATACCTCTATTTTATACCCCGCAAAAATCATGCGAGAGACTTCTTTTGGGTATATTAAGTATTCAATAAATAAGCGGTTTGGACGCAAATCATATTCACTAATAAAGGTCGCAGTGATCACTTCAAAGAAGATCAGCAACGCGGTCATTAGCAATAAATAGTATTTAATGATGCCACGAATAAGCTGCTGTTTAGAGACTAATGTGCTGATAATTATCAACAACAATGCCGGCATTAAAATATAACTTAAGGTAGCCGTATCAACGCGCAAGCCGCCAACAAAAATATTTAGCCAAGCATGAGAGCTAAATACTCGCTCACCTTGCCATACACTTAAGCTAAAACGAGCCAGGGTTAACATAGTTAGCGATAAACTAAAAAATGTTAGCAATACCCAATATGGACCGAGTCTATTTTGTAGTTGCGCAAGACTAAATTTATCAGTTATGCCCATAAAATAGCCCACCAAACCAGTGTGCTAATCATCATTGCTATAAATACACTGGCAGAGGCAATATCTTTAGCCAGCCCAGAGAGTTCATGATGTTCTGTACCAATACGATCAACCACCACTTCAATCGCGGTATTGACTAACTCGGCGAATAGTACAAACAGCAAGCTGGCAATTAAAATAAGTTTATCGCTGGTGGGAATATTCGCCAGCCACGCAAACACTCCAAGTAATAAAAATAGCGCGAGTTCTTGCTGAAATGCAGCTTCAAATCGCGTCATCCATTTTAAGCCATTGAAAGTATGGCGTAAGGTAAATAAAAGGCGTAGTAGTCCTTGGCGTTTGAGTACCGTTTTCGAATTATTCATTATTGTTTTTCACTTTTTTATTAATTGCTTTACAGTTACTTACTAAATCTAAAGACTGTTCATAGGCTTTACTTTTGATGCCTATTAGACTTATTAATGTATGGAAGATATTGTCGTGAGAAGCAGCTTGTTGTTGATCAACACTCTTTAAGCAACTTTCTGTAATACGTTGGTTGCCTTTGGCAGCCCACATATACATAGGGACATGGGTTTGGCCACTAGGAGCAAAGCTATACGGAAAGCCATGTAAGTAGGCGCCATTTTCGCCGAGCGACTCACCGTGATCTGAAATATATACAAAGGTTTTATCAATATTGTCAGGTAAGTTATTTAGTTCGGTTAACATTAATGAATTTACGTAGTCGCTATACGCTATGGTGTTGTCATAAGTATTAACTAACTGCTCAGTGCTACAGTTTTGTATATCACTGCGGTCGCAGGTTGGTGTGAATTGCTTAAATTGATCTGGGTAGCGCTGAAAGTAAGTGGGTCCATGAGAGCCCATCATATGCAATACAATGACCGTATTAGCTTGGCTTAAATTAGCTAGTTTACGTTTAAGTGGTGCTAGTAACGCTTCGTCATAGCAATGCTGTTGTTCACAAAGTGCAGAGTTATCTACCTTGATGGTAATGTTGGTAACGCGATTACAGACATTTTTACAGCCACTGTTATTATCAACCCACAACACATCAGCGCCAGCACTTTGAGCTATGTCGAGAATATTTTGCTGGTTATCAGCTTCGTTACGTGAGAACTCAGCTTGGTTTTGTTGTGAGAACATACAAGGGACCGATACCGCTGTTGCGGTTCCACAGGACGCTACATTGTTCAGGTACGTTACTTTGAAAGGTCGAGTGAAACGGTTGGTATCGCGTGTATAGCCTTGGTAAGTAAAGTTTTCAGCACGTGCTGTTTCACCTACCACGATAACGGTTACTTGCGTGTGTTGTGATGCACTTAGTACTGGTGCTGGGTCTAAAATTTGAAATGGTTCGTCAGAGACCAGCCATTGATCGCGAATATATTTATAGCCACTGCTTAAATATTGGAATGGAATTAACTCTTTCTTTAATAATTGATTGTTACGTCCGGTAGCGGCATAGTCGGCATAAAAACTCAATACAATTACGGCGATTAAGGCAAAGCAGCCCAGCAGCAGTTTACTCCGGCTCACCAATTCATTGGTAACCAGACGAAAACGAACCTTAGTTTTAATTAAAATCAATAGCGGCAGTAAGGCGAACAAACAAAAGAATATAATAAATTGCAAGTTAAGATAGCTTGCTGCTTCATGACCGTCAGTTTCAAAAGTGTTTTGAATCATAGAATAGTCAAATACCACTCCATAATTTAAAGTGCCGTAAAGAACGGCGCACGAGCTTAACAATAATATGTAATTAATTGGTTTGAGTAGCCAGCGGCTAGATAATATTGAAAAGAAAATAATTAATAAGCACAGCAACAGTAACGGCACTGAGAGTAAAAATAACCACGAAAAAGAGGGCAATGTGGTGATTGCGTTAAATGCACCATGCATAAAAGGGATATTGATGATTAAGCAGTAATAACATGCTAATGCGATGATAAAAGTATTGGCGCTACAGGTAATGTAGAAGCGCTTTTTAAAACCTGTGCTGAGAAATTGGCTTACCAACATAAATTGAGAACTCAATAATAATAATTTAATACCTGCATGGTAGAGTCCAAGACTTAAGAAACACTTAAGGGTAACTAGTCATTTCCTGAATGAGGTGATTTAAAAAAGAATGATTTATTGTGATTTCGTCAAAAATTAATCAAACCAGTAATTGGTTATAACGAGGTATGAAATATCAATAGCTTCATATATTAGGAAAATTAATCTATTTAGGCTTACATATTGGATTTTTATGCCTTTAAAATTGATTGGTGAGTGTTTTTTTAGATTGATTTTAAGGTTGACTTAGCACTCCCATCGCGGTACTAATATAAAAAGACAGCGGGGGAGTTGCAATTCCTTCGTAAATTAACAAATTTTGGTATTTATTACATGCTTACAAACGCACTAAACCTAGTCCTTATTAACGTCGTGGTGATTATTATTACCGCGGGGGCTACTTAGTGCTTTAAAAATACGTAAAGCATTATAAAAGCCCCCCGCACTTAACCAGTCGGGGGGCTTTTTAGTTTCAGGGTTTAGCAATAGTTAAGTATAGATATGTCACTGAGGAATGAGGATTATTTAATGACAGGCGCAGAGTTAACAATTGATTTATTAGCCAAACACGGCGTAAAAGAAGTATTTGGTTACCCTGGTGGGGCAATCATGCCAATTTACGATGCGCTGTATGGTGCGCCGGTTAAACATTATCTCACTCGTCATGAGCAAGGTGCGGGTTTTGCTGCTGTTGGTTTTGCTCGTAGCACGGGTAAACTTGGGGTGTGTTTTGCGACTTCAGGCCCTGGGGCTACTAACTTAATCACCGCGCTTGCTGATGCGATGATGGACTCAGTACCATTACTTGCGATCACAGGCCAAGTACCAACTGCTGCCATTGGCTCTGATGCGTTTCAAGAGATTGATGTATTAGGTATGTCATTATCCTGCACTAAGCACAGTTATATGGTTGAACGTCCTGAAGATTTAGCCGAAATACTGCAAGAAGCCATGCATTTAGCGCAATCAGGTCGTCCAGGCCCTGTGTTAGTAGATATACCAAAAGATATTCAAATGGCGCAAGTGCCTTTTCATCCTTGGCTTGCGGCTGATGATTACTTACCGATGTTAGATTTAAAGCAAGTGGCTATTGCTAACCAACTATTAAGCGAAGCCAAACGGCCTGTTGCCTATGTTGGCGGCGGTGTACAGGCGGCTGATGCGCAAGTGCAGCTAATGCAATTTTTAGAAAAAACCCAAATGCCTGCGGTTTCAACGCTAAAAGCATTAGGCAGTGTATTACCTGATTACGAATATAACTTAGGTATGTTAGGTATGCATGGCGGCCAAGCTGCAAATTTAGCGGTACAAGAGTGTGATGTTCTAGTATGCATCGGTGCGCGCTTTGATGACCGTGTAACAGGCAATTTAGGCAAGTTTGCGGCTAAAGCAAAAGTGATCCATTTAGATATAGATGCTGCTGAAATTGGTAAGCGTAAACCAGTTAAAGCATCATTAGTTGCTGATTTAAAAACCTCATTGCCGCAATTAGAGTGCTTTGTAACTGAACAAGCATGGCGTGATCATGCCAAAGAGATGATGATTGAACATGCATGGCGTTATGACTATCCGGGCGAAAAAGTATATGCCCCGTATTTATTAAGCCAACTAAGCCAGCGGATGCCAAGTACAGGCGTTGTGTGTTGTGATGTTGGTCAGCACCAAATGTGGGTGGCACAACATATGAAGTTTAGTCATCCAAGCAACCATTTAAGTAGTGGTGGCGCAGGCACTATGGGCTTTGGTTTACCTGCGGCCATTGGTGCGCAAGTCGCTCGACCAAATGATTTTGTGATCACTGTTTCTGGTGATGGTTCAATCATGATGAACATTCAAGAGTTAGCCACTATTCGTCGTAACAATTTACCGGTAAAAATATTAATTTTGGATAACCAACGTTTAGGTATGGTTCGTCAATGGCAAGAGTTATTTTTTGAAGGGCGTTATTCTGAAACTGATTTATCAGATAACCCTGATTTTGTGCAATTGGCTGCCGTATTTGGTATTGCTGGGCAAACGATCACCCACGCTAACCAAGTTGATGATGCAATTACAGCATTAGTAAATAGTAAAGGTCCTTATATAGTACATGCCTGTATTGACGATAAAGAAAATGTTTGGCCGCTAGTACCGCCGGGTGCCGCGAATGACGAAATGATGACGGAGAGTGGAAAATGAAACACAGTTTAACAGTCGCTTTAAAAAATCAAAGTATCGCCGTTGAGCGCTTTTTGCGTGTAGTTCGTCATCGTGGTTTTGATTTAACCCATTTTCAATTGAATATGGATGATGGTCATTACCATGTGGCTATGACGGTCGACAGTGATAAGCCAATTCACTTATTAACCACACAGCTCAATAAGCTGGTGGACGTTAAGCAAGTAACGCTAGAAAATTTACAACAGCAAGCAATGTAGTTTGCTGTAAAAACTAAATCAACAGGGCTATTGGGTCTTTTCCCCTTAGCAATAAAAATTTAAGAATGAGGATGTCAGTTACATATTAAAAGTAACTGCAAACACTGAGGTAACTATGGCTAAATTAAGAAGTGCAACAACAACTGAAGGTCGAAAGCGCGCAGGTGCTCGTGCATTATGGCGTGCAACAGGAATGACAGATAGCGATTTTGGCAAACCGATTATTGCGGTTGTAAACTCGTTCACGCAATTTGTACCGGGTCATGTGCATCTTAACCAACTCAGTGAGCTTATGGCAGAAACCATCACTCAAGCGGGTGGTGTGCCAAAAGAATTTAATACTATTGCCATTGATGATGGTATTGCCATGGGCCACGGCGGTATGCTGTATTCATTACCATCGCGCGACTTAATTGCTGACTCAGTTGAATACATGGTAAATGGTCACTGCGCCGATGCAATGATCTGTATTTCTAACTGCGACAAAATCACCCCTGGGATGATGCTGGCGGCACTTCGTTTAGACATTCCAGTAATCTTTGTGTCTGGCGGCCCAATGGAAGCCGGTAAAACTAAGCTTGCTAATATTGATATCAAACTAGATTTAGTGGATGCCATGGTAAAAGGTGCTGATGAATCAGTAAGTGATGCTGACTCAGAGCAAGTAGAGCGCTCAGCGTGTCCTACCTGTGGCTCGTGTTCGGGCATGTTTACCGCCAACTCAATGAACTGTTTATTAGAAGCAATTGGCCTCGCACTACCTGGTAACGGCACTACACTTGCGACTCATAAAGATCGTAAACAACTGTATGTTGAAGCCGGTGCACGAATTGTTGATTTATGCCGTGAGTATTACCAAAAAGATAATAAAGAAGTCTTGCCGCGTGCTATCGCTAATAAAACCGCGTTTATGAATGCCATGGTGGTTGATATTGCTATGGGTGGCTCGTCAAATACCGTATTGCATTTACTTGCCGCTGCGCAAGAAGCCGGTGTTGATTTTGATATGTCGCACATTGATGCGTTATCTCGTAAAACACCTTTCTTATGTAAAGTAGCGCCTGCAACCGCGCAATACCATATTGAAGATGTGCATCGTGCTGGTGGCATGATGGCAATAATTCGCGAGCTTGGCAAAGCTGGCTTAGTGGATCTGTCGGTAAACCATGTTGCTGGCATGACTATGGCAGAGCTAGTTAAAAAATGGGATGCCACTGATCCAAACAACGAAGCAGCACAAAAGTTTTACCGAGCGGGACCTGCGGGCATTCGTACCACCAAAGCAATGAGCCAAGAATGTCGTTGGGATGAAGGCGATAATGACCGTGAACATGGTTGTATTCGTAGCGTTGAACATGCGTTTCGCCAAGATGGCGGCTTAGCCGTACTATCGGGTAATTTAGCTGTTGATGGTTGTATTGTGAAAAGCGCGGGTGTGGTTGATGAAATGCTACACTTTGAAGGCACCGCCGTGGTGTATGAATCACAAGATGATTCAGTTGAAGGCATTTTAAATGACGAAGTAAAAGCCGGTGACGTAGTCGTTATTCGCTACGAAGGACCGAAAGGCGGACCTGGCATGCAGGAAATGCTTTATCCAACCAGTTACTTAAAATCAAAAGGTTTGGCTGAGCAGTGCGCACTTATAACCGATGGTCGCTTCTCGGGCGGTACGTCAGGTTTATCAATTGGCCACGTTTCACCAGAAGCTGCCAGTGGCGGTGCCATTGCTTACGTTGAAAACGGCGATAAAATTATTATCGATATCGCTACCCGCGAAATCACGTTAGCGTTAACAGATGAAGAACTTGAAGCGCGTAAGCAAAAGCAACTTGCTCGTGGTAAACAAGCTTACAAACCACTCGATCGTGAACGTTATGTATCATCTGCGCTAAAAGCGTATGCGCTACTTGCAACCAGTGCTGATAAAGGCGCGGTGCGTGATTTAGCCAAACTGGAGGAGCTTAGTTAATTATGGTTTCTCAAGAGCTCGATTATTTTCGCGCTATTATCCAGGCTAATATGGAACCACTGGCAAAAGTTACTGAGGTTAGCGAAATGGCTGAACTCAGTGCTCGTCTTGGTAATCAAGTATGGCTAAAGCGCGAAGATCAGCAGCCAGTTTATTCGTTTAAACTGCGTGGTGCATACAACAAACTGGCTAAACTGCCAGCCGGTTCAGTGGTGATCACTGCCTCAGCTGGTAATCATGCTCAAGGGGTGGCGCTCAGTGCGTCACACTTAGGGCATCAAGCAACGATTGTAATGCCAGTGACGACCCCTGAAATCAAAGTCAATGCGGTACGTGCGCTTGGTGGCGAAGTGGTTTTACATGGCCATCATTTTGATGCTGCCAAAGCTTATGCACTAGAACTTACTGAGCAGCGCGACGGCATATTTGTTCCTCCATTTGATGATCCTGATGTAATTGTAGGGCAAGGCACGGTTGCACGTGAATTAATGCAGCAGCTTAATCAACTTGATGCGGTATTTATTCCAGTTGGTGGTGGTGGCTTACTTGCTGGTATGGCCGTGTATATAAAGTCATTGCGCCCAGATATAAAAGTAATCGGTGTAGAAGCTGATGAAAGTGCCTGTTTACAAGCGGCACTTGCAGCAGGCAAGCCCGTCGAGCTTGAACGGGTTGGCAGTTTTGCCGATGGTGTTGCGGTAAAAATTATTGGTACCGAAACCTTTCGTTTAGCGCAAAAGTTTTGTGATGAAGTAGTCACTGTAACCGGTGATGAAATATGTGCGGCGATGCAAGATATTTTTGTTTCAACCCGTGCGATTGCTGAGCCATCAGGTGCGCTGGCAACGGCTGGGCTGAAAAAATGGTGTCAGCAAACAGGCCAAAAAGGGCTGCATTTAGCAGCTGTGTTATCTGGCGCAAACTTAAACTTTGACCGCTTACGTTATGTGGCTGAGCGTACTGCGCTGGGAGAGAAAAACGAAGCGTTGTTAGCAGTAACCATCAATGAAGAAAAAGGCAGCTTTAAACAGTTTTGCGCCTCATTAGGTGGTCGCGCAATTACTGAATTTAACTACCGTTACGCAGGCCCTGGTGAAGCGCAAATATTTGTTGGTGTTGCACTGCGCCAAGGTCAGCAAGAGTTAGATGAACTGACAGCTGATTTAACCACCAATGGCTATCAATTTTGTGATTTATCAGATAACGAACTGGCTAAATTACATGTTCGTTATATGGTTGGTGGTAAAGCACCTGAGCAGATGCATGAGCGGTTATTACGCTTTGAGTTTCCTGAATATCCAGGCGCACTAGCGCGCTTTTTAGATACCTTAGGTAGCAATTGGAATATTACTTTGTTTCATTATCGTAATCATGGTGGTTCGATGGGTAATGTATTAGCAGGGTTTGCGATTGAGCCTAGTCAGTATGAGGTATTCAACGAGCATTTAAATCGCTTAGGTTACAGTGTGCAAGATGAAACACTGAATCCATGTTTTACCCAATTTTTAACTACTCAACGTCCCATTGATAGGGTGAAAGCGGTTAATAATTAAATATATACTAAAACCACCTCAAGATACGAATTCTGTAGCTTGAGGTGGTTTTAGTATAAGCAAGCACCTCAATTGAGGTGCTTTTTTGTCTCTTTGCAAACTCAATGTCTTGGGTTTATAGTTATAGCAATATTAGCCAACTAATTAGATTACGATTTGTCATTAAAAGGACTGAAATTTCAGCTTTATGCTACTTTGCTTATACTCAGCGGGCAAAGTGTTGCGGCAGCGGATGTGACTTTACAACTAAAGTGGACGCATCAATTTCAATTTTCTGGTTACTATATGGCTCAGCAACAAGGCTTTTACAAAGCGGCAGGGCTAAACGTCACTATTTTACCGGCAGATCCTGAGAACCCAGATACCTTTAGTAAAGTGTTGGCTGGCCAAGCTCACTTCGGGGTCGGGCACTCAGGTATTTTACAGCAACGGATCGCAGGTAAACCCTTGGTGGCAATGGCTGCTATTTTACAATTTTCTCCTTATTGTTGGATGGTAAAAAAAAGCTCCGATATTTTTCATCCTCGGGATTTTGTCAATAAGCGTCTTAGCAGTATCAGCCGCAAAGAAAATGCCGAATTATTGGTAATGCTCGAACGCAGTGGTATCCAAACAAATAATTTACCTTCTTATGAAAGTGGTAACAGCATTACGGATTGGTTAGCTGGGAGTATTGATGCGATGCAAGTGTACGTGACTAATGAGCCGTATATAATGCGTGAGCAAGGCATCGACTATAGACTTATTTGCCCGCAGAAGTATGGAATTAATGTTTATAGCGATATTCTTTACACCACAGAAAATATGCTCGAACAACATCCGCAAACAGTTGAAGCATTTTATCAGGCCAGCTTAAAGGGCTGGCGCTATGCAATGATGCATATGGATGAAACAATTGCATTAACTCAACACCAATACGCACCTGATAAAAGCTTTTCTCAGCTTGCCTATGAAGCTGAAGTATTGAGTGATTATATTTTACCACCTGGCACTAATTTAGGATCTATGTCGATAGCGAAATGGCGGTTGATTGCTGATCTATACGGGATTGAGCAAGATGCCTTTAATCAGGCGCAAGATGGCTTTATTTACCAGTATGTTGAACCTGAAAAAATTAAAATGTCGTGGATGCTTATTACAGCAATTATAATTAGTTTGTTATCGATACCACTTTATTTACGCTTGATGTTCAGAAAAAGCGTATAATGCATAAATGAAATGACCATCGCTAAAATCACATGAGCCTTGCTGAGCAGTTTACAGCCCTAGATAACTTATTACATAGTACTCGCCACTATTGGCAATGCACTGCATTCGATTTTGATCAGCTGCCATGGCCTGAATTAGAACAACCATTAACGCTGTTGAGCGATCAACAAGTTGCTGAACTCGATAGCAATCAAGATGCCTTGTATCAATTTTTTAGCCCGTATATTCCCGTAGTCAATAACTTAGCTACATTGTGTGACTTACCTCAAGCCTCCACTACGCGTTGCGAATATCCGTTTTGGATCAGCAATGGTATTAAAGGGCGCAAGTTTGCACAGCTGCAAGATTTTGTCTGTGCGCTTGGCCAAGAATCACAATTACCTGTATTAGAATGGTGTGCAGGGAAAGGCCATTTAGGACGTATGCTGGCATTTAACCGTGCGCCGAGTGTGCACAGCATCGAACTGCAACAACATTTATGTGAACAAGGTCAGCAAAGTGCTCTGCAACAAGGGTTAGCCATGCACTTTAGCCAAGCAGATGTACTTAAAGATGATGTAACTGAGTATTTTCAACAAGCACAACATGCCGTAGCGCTGCATGCTTGCGGAGCGTTACATCAGACGTTTATGAGTAACGCGGCTAGCGCGCAAACGCAAAAAATCAGTCTATCGCCGTGTTGCTATCACTTATTCACCCCGAATGATTATCAAGCTATGAGCGATGCCGGTAAGCGTAGTCAACTGCAGTTAACGCATCGTGATTTAAAATTAGCACTACAAGAGACGGTGACAGCGCCTTCTCGGGTAGATAAAGTTCGTAAAACTGAAGTGCAATGGCGATTGGGTTTTGATGCTTTACGCAAAAGTCTCACCAGCGAACAAAACTACGTCAGTGTGCCCTCAGTTAACAAAGCTATTTTTTCAGATTCATTTAAAGCTTTTTGTGCATGGGCCGCGGAGAAAAAGGCGCTAGATATACCGCAAGGTATTGATTATGAATCCTTTTTAAAAAAAGGCGAAATGCGCAAAAAAGTCACTGAACGTATCGAACTGGTCCGTCATGTGTTTAGAAGAGCAATTGAGGTTTGGCTTGTGCTCGATCGTGCTTTATATTTGCAACAACAAGGTTATCAAGTCAGTGTGCAGACGTTTTGCGAAAAACAATTAACGCCACGTAATATCTTGATCCAAGCTACCGTCAAAGACAGAAAAGAGATGTAATGAGAAAATTAAAAAACTTATTTGAAAACAATAAACGCTGGGCTGAACGAACGTGTAAAGATGATCCAGAATTTTTTAAAATTCTATCCATGCAGCAAAACCCAGAATACCTGTGGATTGGTTGTTCGGACTCTCGCGTACCGGCTAATGAAATCGTTGATCTAATGCCGGGTGAGCTATTTGTTCATCGTAATGTGGCGAATGTGGTGGTGCATACCGATCATAACTGCTTATCAGTGATGCAGTACGCCGTTGAAGTGTTAAAAGTTAAACATATCATGGTTGTTGGTCACTATGGCTGTGGTGGTGTTCAGGCAGTACTCAAAGATGCTAAGTTTGGTTTAATTGATAACTGGCTTCGTCACGTCGGTGATGTAAAAGAAAAATACACCTCAAAGATCAATGCACTCGCAGAAAAAGATCGTCTCAATAGCTTGATTGAATTGAATGTGATTGAGCAAGTACGCAATGTATGCCGTACTAATATCGTCCAAGAAGCATGGCAGCGTGGTCAGGAGTTAACTATTCATGGTTGGGTTTATGGTCTAGCAAACGGTCACTTACACGACTTAGAGTCAGTAGTTACTTGTGCCGATGAAGTTGATGTTAACTATAAAAGTGCTGGGCTTAAAGTGTTTGAACGTTACGTAGTAGAATAAGCACGTAACCTAAGCACTGCGTCTTATCTGGGCGCGGGCTAACTTCAGTAATTGTAATCTTAGTTTAAAGGCTAAGTCGATGTGTTTTTTGTGTGATGAAAACACCCTCTATACTTTCGGTGTTTTTCGCTTGCGATATTGCCGTGGTGTTTCAAAAGTAAAATTATGAAAGGCATGACAAAAGTGAGCATGATCATAATAGCCACATTGCAAGGCTATATCTGTTATCGGTGTTTGGCTGTCAGCTAGAAGCGTGCGTGCGGCTTTTAGTCGGTAAAATTGCTGTAATTGAGCTGGACTAACCCCGGCTTCTTTTTTCAAGCGACGCTCAAGAGTACGACGTGTCAAGCCAAGTTGCTTGCCTACACAGCTGGTGGAATTATTGAGTTGAATAAGCTGCTTGATCACTTTAATTGTATTGCTTGTTACGAGTTGATTGCTAATTGCTTGGCTGAGTAACCACTGCTCGAGTAAATACAGTTGGCTGGTTAGTGGACTGCTTTGCATTTGTTCAACACATGCTATTAAACTGTGATACCAGCTTGGGGTAAAATCTTCCCCGAGTAGATAATTTCCTTCAGCTAATTCGTGTAGCGTTATACCTAATAAGTGATAAGCACCAGTAGGCGCAAAACGAATACTAACTAAATAATCCTGATTGCTGAAAGTTATTGCCTGCGTTTGACGATTAAATGCGAAGGTAATAACGGGTGTCGCGTTGCTAAAATCAATTGTTAGGCTTGCGCCAGCATCAGGGTAGAGCTTTTCTGTAAATAACTGTGTTGTTTGTGTAGTGGTTGAACCTATTTTCCAATAACACTGCACCCAATCAGCTAAGCGTTGATCGGGTGCGAATTTTTGAAAGCTCAAATGGGGCAATGGATCATTTACTAATAAAATGGCCATGGTGTTAACCTGACTTATACCGTCGCAATAGCGATTTCTTCTTCGCGTAAAGTCAGTACTTCATAGCCGTCAGCGGTGACGACTATGGTGTGCTCCCACTGCGCAGAAAGCTTTTTATCACGAGTAACCACAGTCCAGCCATCCGGTTTAGTTTTTACTTTTGCCGCCCCTTGGTTGATCATCGGCTCAATGGTAAAGGTCATGCCTTCTTTAAGTTCAATGCCGGTATTGCGTTTACCATAATGTAAAACTTGCGGCTCTTCGTGCATTTTCTCACCAATACCATGTCCGCAGTATTCACGTACAACGCTATAGCCATTAGTATGGGCAAAATTAGCGATAGCGTTGCCAATATCGCCTAACCTCACTCCCGGTTTTACGAGCTTGATGCCTTGCCACATTGCTTGATAAGTTTTTTCGACTAAGCGCTTGGCCAGCGGTGACACTTCACCAAGCATATACATTTTACTTGAATCGGCAATAAAGCCATTTTTCTCAAGGGTAATATCTAAATTGACGATATCGCCTGATTTTAACGCGCGTTTAGGGTCTGGAAAACCATGACAGACTACTTCATTTACTGAGCTGTTTAACACATAAGGATAATCGTACTGGCCTTTGCTGGCAGGACGCGCAGCAAGCTCATCAACAATATAGCGCTCTACTAAATCATTGATCTCCATGGTGGTGATGCCGATTTTGACCTGTTTATCTAAATAGGCAAATACCTTTGCCAGTAGGCGACCAGACTCACGCATTAGCTCTATTTGTGCGGGAGTTTTAATAATTATTTCACTCATGCAAAGATTCTCCTGCTGTTACATCGGCTTGTGCAAGTTGCTGTTTGATTATTTCGGCGTAGGTCATGGTTGGATTAAGCTCAGCTAGCATGCCTATCTTTATCCAGTATTCAGATTGAGAGTTTATAGAACGTACCATAGTGGTACTGGCTTTGCGGATCTCTTCGTGCAGTTGGTCGCTGATTTTTACGATACCCATAACAGTGCCTATATATAAAACGTATACGTATCGTATATAGATGTTGATCTGTATGCAAGGCGTAAAACAAATCAAGCAGCCGAAGCTGCCTGAAGTAATAACTAAAACGGTATTATTCTGGTTGCTCGCTTTGCTTATTGCTACTGAGTTGTTGCTCAAGTAGTGCAACTTTCGCTTCTAATGCAACGAGCTTTTCGCGGGTGCGAATTAGTACTTGGCTTTGTACATCAAATTCTTCACGGCTGACAAAGTCCATCTCAGCAAGCTTATTTTGAATAGCTTGTTTGGTTTTCGCTTCAAACGTATCGGCAAGGTTTTTAACGCCTTGCGGCATGTTACTGGAAATCTGTTTGGCAATTTCTTCAAGTTTTGCTGGGTTGATCATGTCTGTCCCTTACTGTCGCGTAAATGATAATGGCTAATGTTACCTTATTGGCTAGGCGTATTGTAGTGATTACGTTAAAATTGCCCGTCTTTAATGCAATCTCTTTGGTCGATATGAAACTCAATCCTAAACAAGATGAAGCGGTAAAATATATTAGTGGTCCATGCCTAGTGCTGGCGGGGGCGGGATCAGGAAAAACTCGTGTAATTACTAATAAAATCGCTTACTTAGTACAAAAATGTGAGTATCAAGCACGTAATATTGCCGCGGTGACCTTTACTAATAAAGCGGCGAAAGAGATGCGCGAGCGAGTTTTTCAAACGTTAGGTAAAAAAGAGTCAAAAGGCTTGTGGGTATCTACCTTTCATACCTTAGGCCTTGAGATCATTAAAAAAGAACTAACAACGCTGGGTTTTAAACCTGGCTTTTCATTATTTGATGATCAAGATACTGGGCAATTAATTGCTGACTTAACTGAAGAAGAGCTAAAAAAAGACAAAGATTTACTCAATCTATTAAAAATGCAAATAGGCAGCTGGAAGAACGAGCTTATTTTACCAGAGCAAGCGATTCGCGAAGCGCGAGAGCCACAAAAAGCGCTATTTGCGCAATTGTATGCGCGTTATCAAACCCAGTTACGCGCCTATAATGCTTTGGATTTTGATGACTTGATCATGATCCCCACCTTATTACTGATCAATAATGCAACCTCGCGTGAGCGTTGGCAACAACGTTTCCGTTACCTGCTGGTGGATGAATATCAAGATACCAATACCAGTCAATATCAATTAGTTAAGTTGCTTGTGGGTGAGCGTGCGCGTTTTACCGTGGTAGGTGATGACGACCAATCAATCTATTCATGGCGCGGTGCTCGACCACAAAACTTAGTGTTATTAAGCAAAGACTTTCCAGGTTTACGGCTCATTAAGCTTGAGCAAAACTATCGCAGTGTGAAGCGTATTTTAAAAGCTGCTAATATCTTGATTGCCAATAACCCTCATGAATTTGATAAAAAACTGTTTAGTGAGTTAGAAAATGGCGAGCCGATCAAAGTGATTGGCTGTCGTGATGAAGAGCATGAATCAGAGCGGGTCGTCGCCGAGATCATCTCGCATAAATTTATGAAGCGCACCAGTTATAAAGATTACGCTATTTTATACCGTGGTAATCACCAAGCGCGTGGCTTTGAAAAGTCGTTAATGAGTAACCGAATACCTTACAAGATCAGTGGCGGAATGTCGTTTTTCTCACGCTCTGAGATCAAAGATATAATGGCGTACTTGCGCTTATTGGTGAATCAAGATGACGATAATGCGTTTCTACGTATTGTGAATACTCCGCGCCGTGAAATAGGCACAGTTACGCTGGAAAAGTTGGGTACCTTAGCCAATGAAAAACATGCCAGTTTATTTGCCACCTGTTTTGATAACGACTTAGGTTATCGCTTAAAAGGTCGTGGTTTAAACTCGTTGGCCGGATTTGCACGTTGGGTAGTTGAGCTGTCAGATAATGCGGTACGTGGTGATACCCTTGAAGCGGTAAAAGATTTAGTCAGACAAATAAATTACGAAGCTTATTTATACGAGTCATCACCGAGTGCGAAAGCCGCAGAAATGCGCATGAAGAATGTTTCTGAGTTGTACCGTTGGATCACAGATATGCTCACAGGTGATGCGGATAATCCGCCGTTGACGCTTGCTGAAGTGGTGAGTAAGTTAACGTTGCGTGACATGTTAGAACGTAACGAAGAAGAAGATGAAGCCGATGCGGTGCAATTACTCACGTTACATGCCTCTAAAGGCTTGGAGTATCCTTACGTATTTATGGTCGGCATGGAAGAGGGCTTATTACCGCATCAAGTAAGTATTGATGAAGAAAACGTTGATGAAGAGCGTCGCTTAGCCTATGTGGGGATCACTCGTGCTCAGCAAGAGCTGACCATGACCTATGCAAAAATTCGTCGTCAATTTGGCGAAACATCACAAACCGAGTTGAGCCGCTTTATACAAGAGCTACCGCAAGATGATTTAGCATTTGAAAATAAAAAAGCGCCAAATACGCAAGCCGAACGAATGGAAAAGGGCCAAGCCAGAGTCGCTAATTTACGTGCCATGCTGAAAAAGCCTGAGTAGTTCATCTAAACTGCGGATAATAAACTGGTTATCCGCGACGCATATCGTTAATTTAAAATTTGCTCGTTCGAAGAGTCAGCTGGGAGTGTTGCTGTGGAACTAATTGCATGCTGCCTACCAATAAATAGCGATAAACCATGAGTGTCGAGTAAGGCTCTATAATTTAATATTGAAGGGCCTTTCGCGATTACTTTTATTTGTTTTATCTTAGTTATTGCTAGTACACCTTGTAGTTGTAAATCAAAGCTTTGTTGTTGTAACACTCGCTTACTAAAGGTAGAGCTAAGTAATAAATAATCGAAATTAAGATCGCAAAGTAAATTAAGTTCGCAGCGATCTTTAGCAAAATCATTTAAGCCAATCGAATAGCCTTGTTCACTTAGCATTTTTAAATTACTAATTTGCCCCCCTGAAGCGTAACGGATCTCTTGTTCGTTAAATAATAAACAAATTTGTTTTGTTATGCTGTGCTTTTGCATTGTTAAGCATAACGCCTGAAATTCATTTTTCTCCAGTAATAAACCCGAGCAAGGGAATAACACCATTTGCAGTTGTGCCGTTTTGATCTGCTGGCACGCCTTGGTTAATAACTGTAATTCCACTTCCAGCTGTTGTGCTTTATCAGCGGCAAACTTCTTTAATATTTCAAAACTGGTGCTGCCAAGTACTGGGTGTTCGCCAAATGCCTCAAGCAATGATTCTGATTGATGCTGTTCATCAAGTGTAATAATTTCAGAGCAGCGAAAATGCATTGGTAAAGAGTCTAAGTGATGACTGGTTTCCAACTCATATGGGCTTGTGCCGGCACTAAGCAGTGGATGGTAAAACTCAAACCGGCTGCGACCAGCATTTTTTGCATAATACATGGCAGCATCAGCATCACGAATAATTTCATCCGTGTGCTTGTAGTTTGTTTTTGAGTAGGTAATACCGACACTGGCACCACTTTGTACACAAATACCTTTCATACAAAATGGTTTTTTCATCAGTTCAATTAATCGCTTAGCAACATCTTCTGCTTGTTGGCGATCGGTTAAGTGCGTTAATAAAATTACAAACTCATCGCCACCTAAGCGCGCAAGTAAATCGTGCTCCCGAATACATTGTGAAAAAGACTCACTGACGCTAATTAAAAACTGATCACCGGCTTGATGACCAAGTTGATCGTTAATATCCTTAAACTTGTCTAAATCAATAAACAGCACAGCAAACTGTTGTTCAGGGTAACGTTGATAATGCTGTAGAGTTTTTTCTAATTGGGTTAAAAACAGACTGCGATTAGGCAAGCCAGTAAGTGGATCGTGGTGGGCATCATGATAAAGCTGTTGCTCTATTTTTTTGCGCTCTTCAATTTGCATTTGTAAATGCATATTGGTTTGGAGGATCTCTTTGGTTTTTTCAGCAACTCGAAACTCTAATTGTTGATGGCTTTGTTTTAAGGCTTGAGCAGCTAAATGTGCTTGTAATACAGTCGCTATTTGATGCGATACAAAGGTAATTAATTCAAAGTCGTCTTGATTAAAAATATGCTTATGATTGTAGGCTTGGCAAGTTATTAAGCCAATCACACCTTGCGCTGTTTTTAATGGCGCACCTAACCAGCTAGTTGCTGAGTTTGAAGTGTTGACTTGCCCTGGTCTTTCTACTTCACCGGATTTGAGCAGTTTTTGTGCTCGGGTACAATCAATGAGTTGAGTTTGTTCGGTACGTAACACTAATTCGCTATAACCTTTGGCGAAAGGGCGCGGTTGAGTGTTATCTCTATATTCATCCACACAGTACGGAAAGTTTAACCAACCCGTTTCGCGATCATACAATGCAATGTATAAATTCTCAGCGTAAGTTATTGATTTTATTATTTCATGTACTTGTTGATATACTTCATCAATATGCTTTGTTTGCGTCGCTAGCTCTGAAATTTTAAACAGAATATGTTGCCGTGCGAGGGTTTTTTTATGTTGTTCTACTTCGAGGTTAAGTGCTTCATTACTTTGCGTTAATGCGCGAGTTCTTATTTTTACTTCAGACTCTAATAGTTCGCGTTTTTTTACCCGCTCGATAGCCGTTGATAAGTAGAGCGACATTACTTCTAATAGCTCGATTTGTTGCTCAGAGTAGTTTTGTTGTTTATCGTAACTTTGTGCGACAAGCACCCCAATAATGCTTTGTTCTCGGTATACCGGCACGCCTACCCAATGTTCTGCTGGTGTGCCAAGTAATTTAAATAACCCCTTGTTGGCAGCAGCCTGCATTTCATCACCTTGGAAGTAGGTGGTTTTACCTTGTTTAAAAACATACCCAGTGACACCTTGGATAAAATTATTATCTTGATTAAGTGGCACAGAGATACCATCTTTTTCATCAGCAAAGTAAGAGAGTTCAAGGGTGTTACTAAATTGATTTAACAGCACCACGTAAAAACTTTTACTTGGCATATAATCTTGCAAAATATCATGAATAGCAGGGTAAAGTAGCGTTAATTCGGCAACAGAACTAGCTTGCTCTGATAATTGGATCAGGGCATTTTGTAAGTGGTGGGATTGCTTATACTTTTGGACTAGAGCTTTTAAACGATTATTTTTATGCTCCAGCTTATGTAGTAAAGCTGTTATATCTTCCAGTGACATTAAACCGATTTTTATTATTGTATATTTATTGGACTTATATTTTCACTTTTTTGCTGAATCGTCAAGCGGCCAATAGTATTAGAAAATGATAATAATAAATAGTGATAAAGGTGTGGGGATATTTATTTTAATAATAAAAAAGGCTGAAAAAAATCAGCCTTAATAAAAAAACAGTACAGAATTAAGTATTATTTTTTGCTCATAAAATCAATAGCTGCGCTTATTTCATCATCTGAGCAATCCATGCATGTACCGCGTGGTGGCATTGCATTAAAACCATTAATTGCATGACTTAATAGAGTGTCAGCGCCTTTCGCTAAGCGTGGAGCCCAGTCATCTGCTGATTTTGGTGCACCAAGTGCGCCAGTACCATGACATGCAAAGCACGCACCTTGGTAAACTTGTTCACCGGTACGAGGACCTGTTGGCACTTCAGCAACTGCTGCTTTATCGCCTTCAAAGTAAACGGCACCTATAGGCGCGATACGTTTTTTGATCGCATCTTCAGTCATAGAGGTATCATATGGCTGTGCGTATGCGGTGGTTGCTAGCAATAATAATGCTGCTGATAGTTTTTTCATTTTGCCTTGCTCACTTCGATTTGAACGTGATCAATCACGATAGATGACGGAATTTAGAACGATTATAACGCTAAGCCGCAATTTATAAAACGCTACGATGTATTTTTCTTATGAAAAAACACTATTTTTTTGCGCCAGCGCAACAAAGCAGCTACTTTAGAATGACTGATTTGCGGTTTTTTTAGCACCTAATTAGCTCATTTTCAAAAGCGCAGCGACTAGTTTTTCAATACCTGCATCAGCATCTAAAATTGATTGCGCTAACATGTAAGCTGGAGTGCTTACGAGTTTATGTTGCTCATCAATTACAATATCATCTACTGCACAATTAATGTGTTGAGCGCCTAAACTTTGTAGTGCGTTGGCAGTATCAACATCATTACCAATAGTGGTTTTTACGCCAGCACTGTAGATCAATGGGATCATTGCTGGAGCAATGCACATATATCCTGCTGGTTTTTTGGCATTCGCAAATGCTTTAGCAGCACGGAGCATTTCAGGGTTTAATTGTGCTTGCGCACCATTGATCGCAAAATCACACAGGTTTTTAGCCGCGCCAAATCCACCAGGCACAATCAAAGCATCAAAGTCATTAGCATCTAACAGTGTTAACGCTTTGATATCGCCACGGGCAATGCGTGCCGCTTCGACTAATACGTTCCGGTTAGGGGTCATTTGTTCCCCATTCAGGTGATTGATCGTGTGCAATTGCTCAATATCAGGGGCAAAACACTGGTAGCTTGCTCCGGCTTTGGCAATATGTAATAACGTTAATACGGCTTCGTTGATTTCTGCACCGTCATAAACTCCACAACCTGCTAAAATTACAGCTATTTTTTTCATATACTATGCCCTTATTTATTATTCATAAAGTCAGTTTAGCATGACTTTTGCTGACTGTTATGGCCTTATTAAGATCATTTTGTGATCATCAATAATGATGAGTTAAAGATTATTTTTATTTGATCAATCCACTCGAGGCAGAGCAAAAACGCGCTATATGCTTTTTTTTAAGTTGGCTAATAGGAAAAAATTATAAAGGATCGCTATGATCTTTGATCCATTGTGATAGAATGCTCGTCCGGTTATTTATAAGGAATGAATTAACCGTTTTTTAGTTGTAAAAAGCCACAATCAAGCAAAGCAATAAAATGTTTTTCCACATTGTGATAAAAATAATAAAAAAAGAACCTCGTATTATCTTTTTAAAACAAAACATACACTTAACTTGTTTCTAAGTAGTTTTAAATTACTTTGGAGGAATAGCTTGTGGGTGTTATCTACATAGTTATCCACAACTTACTCTTATTTAACGGTTTAAACAAAGCTTAATTCACAGTCGTTTTATGCGTGCCCTTATGGCATGCTTACAGATATTTCGTTTTCTCTCATTTAGGATCCAATTACATCATGGCTCAGATCCCTGAAAATCCACTTATTTTAGTCGATGGCTCTTCCTACTTATTCCGTGCATATCATTCACCACCGCATTTAACTAACTCAAAAGGTGAAGCAACAGGCGCTATTTATGGCGTTGTTAACATGATGAAAAGCCTGATCAAACAGTATGATCCAAGCCATATGGTGGTGGTTTTTGATGCTAAAGGTAAAACTTTCCGTAATGATATGTACAGTGAGTACAAAGCCAACCGCCCGCCAATGCCCGATGATTTGCGCACGCAAATAGCGCCACTGCACGATATTATTAGGGCGATGGGTTTTCCGCTTATTAGTATTGAGGGTGTTGAAGCGGATGACGTGATTGGTACATTTGCCCGTATTGCTTCAGAGCAGCAGCGCCATGTATTGATCTCAACCGGTGATAAAGACATGGCTCAGTTAGTGAATGAGCATGTCACTTTGATCAATACCATGACCGACAGTATTTCTGATCCAGACACTGTGGTTGAAAAATTTGGCGTTGGTCCTGAACTGATCATCGATTACTTAGCTTTGATGGGCGATAAAGTAGATAACATCCCAGGTGTCGATGGATGCGGCCCTAAAACGGCGGTTAAGTGGTTACAAAAATACGGATCATTACAAGGTGTGCTTGATCATGCTGATGAGATCAAAGGTAAGATCGGCGAAAAGCTTGCCGCCGCAGTCGATCATTTACCGCTAAGTTATGAACTTGCTACCATTAAATGCGATGTTGAAGTTGAATCAGACTTAGATACCTTTAAATTGCAAGAGCCAAATCGCGATGAACTGATTGCCTTGTATGGCGAGTGTGAGTTCCGTCGCTGGTTAGCTGAGTTATTAGATAATCCAAAAGATGCAGACACTCACTTGGCTGTCCCCAGTGAAGCGAATGAATTACCGCAAGTGGCTGATGCTCACTATGAAACAATCCTGACAACAGAGCAATTAGATACTTTAGTCGAGCAATTAAATGCCGCTGAACTATTTGCCTTTGATACTGAAACAACCAGCCTTGATTACATGCAAGCTAAACTTGTCGGGATGAGTTTTGCTGTTAAAGCTGGCGAAGCCGTGTATTTACCGGTTGCCCATGATTATCCTGGCGCGCCCGAACAGTTAAGTTTAGAGACGGTGATGGCGAAGATCGGGCCAATTTTAGCTGATGAAAACAAAGCAAAAGTTGGTCAAAATTTAAAATATGATAAGAGTGTATTGGCTAATGCCGGTTTTGAGCTAAAGGGTATTAAATTCGATACTATGCTTGAATCTTACGTATTTAATAGTGTTGGTACTCGCCATGATATGGACTCGTTGGCGCTAAAATATTTAGGCCATAAAAATATCAGTTTTGAAGACATTGCTGGTAAAGGTAAAAAGCAGCTGACATTTAATCAAATCGAACTTGATAAAGCGGCACCTTATGCCGCAGAAGATGCGGATATTACGCTTCGTTTACACCAAGTATTATGGCCGAAACTTGCAGCCGATGAAAAGCTTAAATCGGTATTTGAAGATATAGAGATGCCGCTTGTCAGCGTTATTTCAGATATTGAGCGTACCGGTGTTGCGATTGATAGCAAAATGCTTGCCGCGCACAGCCAGCGTTTGGGTGAGCGTTTAATTGAGCTGGAAAAAGAAGCGCATGAGATTGCTGGTGAACCATTTAACTTAAGCTCACCAAAGCAATTACAAGTATTGTTGTTTGAAAAACTTGAACTGCCAGTTATTAAAAAAACGCCAAAAGGCGCACCTTCTACAGCTGAAGAAGTACTACAAGAGTTGGCTCACGATTACCCGCTGCCTAAAGTTATTATTGAGCACCGAGGTTTATCTAAGCTTAAATCAACCTACACTGATAAATTACCACTGATAGTGAATGAGCAAACGAAGCGTGTGCATACTTCTTATCATCAAGCGGTAACGGCAACTGGCCGATTAAGTTCAAGCGATCCTAATCTGCAAAATATTCCTATTCGTTCAGAAGAAGGACGCCGTATTCGTGAGGCTTTTATTGCTGCAGATGGCTATAAAATAGTGGCTGCCGATTACAGCCAAATCGAACTACGTATCATGGCGCACTTATCGCAAGATAAAGGCTTGTTAAATGCGTTTGCCAATGGTCTTGATGTACACAGTGCAACTGCTGCGGAAGTGTTTGGTGTTGAGTTAGAAGATGTAACCACGGATATGCGCCGTAAAGCTAAAGCGGTTAACTTTGGTTTAATTTATGGGATGTCGGCATTTGGTTTGGCACGTCAACTTGATGTTCCGCGCCATGAAGCGCAACATTACATTGATAAGTATTTTGAACGTTTCCCTGGTGTGCTTGAGTACATGGAATCAACCCGTGAGAAAGCTGCTGAAAATGGCTATGTTGAAACTATTTTTGGTCGTCGCTTACATTTACCAGAGATCAACGCCCGTAATGGCGCGCGCCGTAAAGGAGCCGAACGTGCTGCGATTAATGCACCAATGCAAGGCACCGCTGCTGATATCATCAAAAAAGCCATGCTAACAGTCAACAAATGGGTGTATGAACAAGCACCGAATACGGTTAAATTACTGATGCAAGTACACGATGAATTGGTATTTGAAATCAAAACTGAGTGTGTTGAGCAATACACCGCAGAAATTTGCCGGTTAATGTCTGATGCTGCGAAATTAGATGTGCCATTAGTGGTTGAAGCTGATAGCGGAGATAATTGGCAACAAGCCCATTAATCACTGAGCTTTTTAAATCATATAAGCGCGGCTGCATTGAGTGAAGCCGCGCTTTTTTATGTCTGTGAATAGGG